>NZ_JNIE01000003.1:0-639 GCF_000702425.1 Thermocrinis jamiesonii | reverse complement strand
AATTATGAATTCTTTCAACTCCACACGGTAGATTAGGAACAGGAGGTAGGAGCCATGGAACTAAAGAAACTTTTTCCTTTCAACTCCACACGGTAGATTAGGAACCTTTTTAACAAGTTTTTTTATTCTTTTTTCAACTTCGTTCTTTCAACTCCACACGGTAGATTAGGAACGGCTGTGTTGTCTTATCTATGATCTCTCACAAGTGATCTTTCAACTTCACACGGTAGATTAGGAACAACACAAGCATACAAGCATTTCACTATAATTAGCATTCTTTCAACTCCACACGGTAGATTAGGAACGGTGTGCTATAGAGACATAGAGAACGCCTCAATATTGGCTTTCAACTCCACACGGTAGATTAGGAACAGTTCATAGACCTTGACCCGTCAGATGTCCAATCCCACCTTTCAACTCCACACGGTAGATTAGGAACTAATCGGTTTTGGAATGTATTTAACAGCAAAATTAACTACTTTCAACTCCACACGGTAGATTAGGAACGTCTCTTATGGCTTCTTTTTTCCGCGGTTTTAACACGACTTTCAACTCCACACGGTAGATTAGGAACCCCAACTGACCACTTTAATCAAAATAAGACAAATCAATAATTTTGTCAAGGGGGTACCCCTCGCA